>NZ_JBFRJM010000026.1:59038-59194 GCF_041468865.1 Vibrio sp. 10N.286.52.C3
GAATATCAAAACGTTTTATCGTTAGATAAAACAGATTCTTCGGAATCAAAATTGATTTCAATGAACTGAGTGACCAATACAAATAACTTCGGTTATTTGGCACAGTCAATTCATTACCATTCTGTTGGAATGGTAATAGCTTTAGAATTACATGTT
>NZ_JBFRJM010000027.1:0-34408 GCF_041468865.1 Vibrio sp. 10N.286.52.C3
CGCGATGAACCTTTTTTTATGTCTGCTGCAAATTTGTTGCAACAATGTTAAATTTGTTAGTTGTTTAACTTGTTGTATTTAAAGTAGTTCTTGATTGCTTCTTTGTTATTCCACCTTTCTCATATCAATTCCCAGAAAAGCCCCGTTTAAGTCACAGTTTAAATATCTAAAAATGACGTATTTGACAGATTTATGTGATCTGATAGGCGAATAATTAACCTTATGTGTGCGTTATCCGTAACAGAACCTTAAACAAAATTGACAAACTTTTACCAATCGAGATAATCCATGGGTCGGGATCACTATTCGCTGAAATCCTGTACGTATGTCAGGATGACGAAGAAAGGAAGCAACATGACTAATATTGGAAGCCTGCTAGGAGATGCGGCGACTCTAATGATAACGGGGATGTCCGTTGTCTTTATTTTTCTAACTATTCTAGTTTACCTCGTTCGGTTGATGTCAAAACTGGTACCAGAAGAAGTACCAGAGCCGATCGCAGCACCTAAAAAAATTCAAAAATCACAATCAAACCCTTCAGCTGTTAGTCCACAGGTAGTGGCAGCAATTTCGGCCGCGGTTCATCAATACCGTGCGTCTACTGCTAAGTAGCATTTAAAGGATTAAAAAGGAGTTTATGAGCATGTCTAAACCACTAGCTATCACAGATGTGGTACTTCGTGACGCGCACCAGTCACTATTTGCTACTCGTATGCGTATCGAAGATATGCTGCCAATTGCGGCAGAACTGGATAAAGTCGGTTACTGGTCACTTGAGACTTGGGGCGGCGCGACGTTTGATTCGTGTATCCGTTTTCTTGGCGAGGATCCATGGGAGCGTTTGCGTGAGCTGAAAAAAGCGATGCCAAACACACCAATGCAGATGCTACTGCGTGGTCAAAACCTATTGGGCTACCGTCACTACGCGGATGATGTAGTAGAAAAATTTGTTGAACGTGCCCATAAAAACGGCATGGACGTATTCCGTATCTTTGATGCGATGAATGACGTGCGTAACTTTGAAAAAGCAGTGAAAGCAACGATCGACGTTGGTGGCCACGCTCAAGGTACGTTGTCTTACACAACCAGTCCGGTCCACAATTCAGATACTTGGGTTGATTTGGCTAAGCGCCTAGAGGACCTAGGTTGTCACTCACTATGTATCAAAGATATGTCAGGTTTATTAAAGCCGTATGAAGCAGAAGAGCTGATTACACGTATCAAAGCATCGTGTGACGTTCCTCTAGCACTGCATAGCCACGCGACAACTGGTCTATCGACTGCAACAGCGGTTAAAGCCGTTGAAGCGGGTATCGACATTCTAGATACCGCTATTTCTTCAATGAGCTGCACTTACGGTCATACGCCAACCGAAACGGTTGTTGCGATGTTAGAAGGTACAGAGCGAGGCACGAATCTTAAACTAGACCAAATCGAACCCATCGCGGCTTACTTCCGTGATGTACGTAAAAAGTACGCGAAATGGGAAGGTCAGCTAAAAGGTGTCGATTCTCGCATCTTAATCGCTCAAGTTCCTGGCGGAATGTTAACTAACATGGAAGGCCAGCTTAAAGAGCAAGGCGCCGCCGATCGCATGGATGAAGTTCTAGAAGAGATCCCACGCGTACGTAAAGAGCTTGGTTACATTCCTTTAGTAACACCAACTTCTCAGATTGTCGGTACTCAAGCGGTTATTAACGTCTTAACGGGCGAACGCTATAAGAGCATCACGAAAGAGACTGCTGGTCTACTGAAAGGTGAATACGGTCAAGCTCCTGCTGAAGTGGATGCTGAACTGCAAGCGAAAGTTCTAGACGGTGCAGAGCCGATTACTTGTCGTCCTGCTGATTTACTTAAGTCTGAAATGGATACGTTAACGACGGATCTGTTAGAGAAAGCGAAATCAGAGGGTATCTCTCTAGCTGAAGATACGGTTGATGATGTACTGACTTACGCGCTCTTCCCACAAGTGGGTCTTAAGTTCCTTAAGAACCGTCGTAATCCTGAAGCATTTGAACCTGCACCAACGCTAGAAGTTGCGGCTCCAGTTGCTGCAGCTCCTGTACAAGCTTCTGGTGGTATTGAAAGCTACAGCGTGAAGGTTGATGGCCAGGTTTACGATGTTGAAGTTGGCCCTCAAGGTGAACTGACATCGGTATCTCCATCAGCGAAACCAGCACAAGCGTCTCAAGCAGCACCTGCTGCGGCTTCTGATGCAGAAGCAGTTCCAGCTCCATTAGCAGGCAACATCTTCAAAGTGATCGTTCAGCCTGGTGCTGAAGTGGCTGAAGGCGATGTGCTACTGATCTTGGAAGCGATGAAGATGGAAACGGAAGTTCGTGCTGCTCGTGGTGGTATCGTTCAAGAATTGAATGTTAAAGAAGGCGATGCAGTTACTGTAGGCGCTCCACTACTAAGCTTAGCGTAAGGGAGTACCATGGAAGGATTGATGACCTTATGGTCTGAAACAGGGATTGCGAACTTTGAGTTCGGCCAGATCTGTATGATGCTGGTTGGTTGCTTACTGTTGTTTTTGGCAATTCGTAAAGGATTTGAACCGTTACTTCTACTGCCTATTGGTTTTGGTGCTGTATTAGCAAACATTCCAAATGCTGGGTTTACTGATCCAGGTGGTTTGCTCTACTACGTCTACTACATTGGTATTGAGACAGGTATTTTCCCACTGCTGATCTTTATGGGTGTTGGTGCGATGACGGACTTCGGTGCGTTGATTGCGAACCCTAAAACGTTGTGGCTAGGGGCTGCGGCTCAGTTTGGTATCTTCGCGACGCTATTTGGCGCGATCTTGCTGAACTACGTTCCAGGAATGGAGTTCTCGATGGCCGATGCTTCGTCAATTGCGATCATTGGTGGTGCCGATGGCCCAACTGCGATCTTCTTGGCGAGTAAGTTATCTCCGGATCTTTTAGGTGCCATTGCAGTAGCGGCTTATAGCTACATGGCTTTGGTTCCGATCATTCAGCCACCAATCATGAAAGCGTTAACGTCTCCTGAAGAGCGCAAAATTAAGATGGCTCAACTTCGTCACGTTAGCAAAGCCGAGAAGATTCTTTTCCCGCTTGCTGTACTACTGATGACGATTTTGTTCCTACCTTCAGCAACACCTCTAGTTGGTATGTTCTGTTTGGGTAACTTAATGCGTGAAGCGGGTGTGGTTGATCGCCTTTCAAAAACAGCTCAAAACGAACTGATTAACGTTGTAACTATTTTCCTAGGTCTAGGGGTTGGTTCTAAGCTTCAAGCGGATACGTTCTTGAACTTAGAAACACTGGGTATTCTAGGTTTAGGTGCGGTCGCGTTCAGTATCGGTACGGCGGGTGGTGTATTGATGGCTAAGGTGTTGAACCGATTCTCGAAAGAGGACATCAACCCACTGATTGGCGCAGCTGGCGTATCGGCGGTTCCAATGGCGGCACGTGTTGTGAACAAGGTTGGTCTTGAGGCAAACCCTCAGAACTTCTTATTGATGCATGCAATGGGTCCGAACGTAGCCGGTGTACTTGGTAGTGCGGTTGCGGCGGGCATTCTATTAGCTCTCGTGGGCTAGTGGATTTGCTGGGTCATGTATCGTTACGTTAATTGGTCGTCAATTTACGAATGAGCGGTTAACTTAGCCTTATTAAATGGTTTATAGTCAAAGGGATGCTTTCGCATCCCTTTCTTTTTATTAATTAGGGTGCTTGCTCACTAGGGCTTTTATCAATCAAGGAAATGTGGAATGGAAAATAAACAGATTGCGATTACTCAATTCGGCGGCGTCGAAAACCTAAGTATTCAAACCAGTGCGATCCCTGAGCCTAAGGCTGGAGAAGTGGTGGTTAAAGTTTCCTTTTCAGGCATTAATCCGATTGATGTCAAAACCCGAGCGGGTCTTGGTTGGGCGGCAGCACAAAACAAAGATAACCTGCCTTGGGTGCCTGGCTACGATATTTCAGGGCAAATTGTCTCGCTAGGCGAACAGGCTGAACGCTTTACTGTTGGTGATAACGTAGCTGGCTTTATTGGTTTTCCACTGCAAGGTGGCGGTTACAGCCAATATGTGTGTGTTCCAGAAGCTGCATTAAGTATGGTTCCTGATTCTGTCACTCTAGAAGCGGCAGCTGCATTACCACTCGCGAGTCAAACAGCGGCACAAGCGCTCAACAAAGCCGAAGTGAAAGAAGGCGACCGCGTGCTTATCTTGGCGGGCGCGGGCGGCGTTGGTCACCTTGCGGTTCAAATTGCAGTGGCAGCAAAAGCTGAGGTTTACACAACCTGCAGCGAAGCCAATCTTGATTACCTTGCGACGCTAGGTGCTCACGCGATTAACTATAAGTTTGCGCCAGCATCAGAAAGAGTATCTGATGTCGATGTGTTGATTGATTTGGTCGGTGGCGATACCGCGCTTGATGCATTGAAGTGCCTAAAAGATGGCGCGCGAGTAGTGACAGTACCGACTCTATCTGCAGAACTTATCTGCGAAAAAGCCACACTATTAGGTTTTACTGCATCAGGCATGCTGGTTGAACCAAGCCCTGAGCAAATGGACACTATGCTTTACATGGTCAGTGTCGGATTACTCAAAACAGAAATTCAAGGTATCTACCAATTAGACGAGGCGCAGTCGGCGCACCTGCAGGTTGAAACCGGACACACCAGAGGCAAGGTGCTACTTAAAATGCAAGAAAGTTGATAGGCAGTGTTAGAATTTTTTAACTCCCTTTTTGAAAATATCGCGCTGTGGTTCTCGGACTCGGCGCTGTGGGTACTCTTCATTAGTGGCTTCTTGAGTGCCACGTTACTCCCCGGTGGTTCAGAAGCTAGCCTTGTGGCTGCATTGAGCTTAGATCAGTTTTCAACCTCATCGATCATTCTAGTGGCGACATTAGGCAATACCTTAGGCGGCCTGACTAACTATTGGATTGGTTTGTGGTTGCCTAATCGAACTCAATCTGAAAAGCATGGTCATAAGGCTATGGCTTGGCTGAGTCGCTATGGCTACTGGACACTGTTATTTAGTTGGTTACCGATCATTGGTGACCCTTTGTGTCTCGCTGCGGGTTGGCTAAGAATGAAATTCATCCCTAGCGTTATTTTGATAGCGATTGGCAAAGCCGCTCGCTATAGCTTACTTGCTGCTATCTACTTCGGTTTTTTCTAAGGAGAACCTATGAAAAAGGTTTTACTTGGTACATTTTCTCTTATCGCCATTGCTGGCTGTTCTTACAATGTACCTAGCTCAACGCCCTTCTTTTCCTCGTTACCTGAAGGTGTCACTCTGTTAGAAGAGGTTAAGCCCTCTAAAGATAAAGTAGTGATTCCTTACACCAAGTATCAGCTTGAAAACGGTCTGACAGTTATTCTTTCCCCTGATGATTCCGATCCGTTGGTGCATGTTGATGTAACTTATCACGTCGGTTCAGCACGTGAAGAGATAGGCAAGTCGGGATTTGCTCACTTCTTTGAGCACATGATGTTCCAGGGTTCAGAGAACGTTGGTGACCAACAGCACTTTAAGATCATTACCGAAGCGGGTGGCTCGTTAAACGGCACGACCAACCGTGACCGCACCAACTATTTTGAAACTGTTCCTTCTAACCAACTTGAGAAAATGTTGTGGTTAGAATCAGACCGAATGGGCTTCTTGTTGGATGCTGTTTCTCAGAAGAAATTTGAGGTTCAAAGAGGCACGGTCAAGAACGAGCGAGCGCAGAGCTACGAAAATCGTCCTTACGGCTTGATGTGGGAACGCATGGGCGAAGCGCTTTACCCTGAAGGTCACCCTTACTCTTGGCAACCAATCGGCTATGTTGAAGATCTTGACCGTGTTGACGTGAATGATCTTAAAGCGTTCTTCCTGCGTTGGTACGGCCCAAACAATGCCGTGTTAACGATTGGTGGTGATATCGACGTTGATGACACGCTAGAATGGGTTAACAAGTACTTTGGTTCAATTCCTCAAGGCCCTGAAGTGAAGGCGGCAGAGAAGCAACCTGCTGTTCTAACAGAAGATAAATACATCACCTTAGAAGACAATATTCGTCAGCCGATGGTGCTGGTGGGGTGGCCAACAACGTATCGCGGTGAAGAGACGCAAGCTTCGCTGAATGCATTGTCTAACGTGTTAGGTTCAGGTACCAACAGTTACCTATATCAAAACCTCGTAAAAACGCAGAAGGCCGTCAGCGCTGGCTCTTTCCATGATTGTGCTGAGTTGGCGTGTACCATGTACGTGTATGCAATGGGCAACTCAGGTGAAAAAGGCGATTTGACGGTTCTCAATAAAGAGCTGATGGATACCCTGGAGCAATTCTCGAAAGAGGGCGTTGAGCAAGAGCGTTTAGACCAGATCACTGGCATGGCCGAAGCGAATGCTGTTTTTGCATTGCAAAGCGTTAAAGGTAAGGTGTCGCAACTCGCGTCGAACCAAACCTTCTATGGTCAGCCTGATCGCATTGAATCACAACTCGATCAAATCCGAGCGGTGACGCCTGAGAGCGTGAGCAAGGCATACCAAGATTTCATCGAAGGTAAGCACAAGGTTACCTTGAGTGTGGTTCCTAAGAAAAAGCTCGATTTGGCGGTTCGTGAAGCGACCTTTACCACGCCACCACGTACGTTGCCGGAATACAGCAAGGTGACGGAAGATCAACTGGATTTCAGAAAGGCACCGGATACCTTTGATCGCAGTGTGATGCCAGAAGTGAACTTTGGTGTTGAGGCGACCATGCCTGAGTTGTACCGCATGCACTTTGCAAATGGCACTGACTTAATTGGTACCGTGACCAGTGAAACGCCGACAGTACAGCTGCAAATTCAATTGCCTGCAGGCGAACGCTATGTTCGCAAAGGGCAAGAAGGCCTAGCGAACCTAACGGCTTCGATGATGGAAGAAGGCTCAACTAAACGAACCGTTGAAGAGTTACAAGCGACCTTAGATAAACTTGGTAGCAGCGTGAGCATTAGTGCGGGCAGCTACACCACAGATATTTCAGTCTCGACGCTAGAGAAAAACTTGCCTCAAACCTTAGCGATTGTGCAAGAGGTTCTATTCGATCCTAAGTTCGATGAGCAAGATTTTGAGCGCGTTAAGAAACAGATGCTAGAAGGCGTTGTGTATCAGCATCAGCAGCCAAGTTGGATGGCTTCTCAAGCAACCCGTGAAGTGCTGTTTGGTGACACTGTTTTTGCTCGTGCAAGTGATGGTACTAAGGAATCTCTATCGAAATTGACCTTAGACGATGTGAAAAAATTCTATGCGCAACATTACACACCAGAAGGTGCCAATATTGTTGTTGTGGGAGACATCTCGAAGAAAGAGGTAGGGAAACAGCTACAATTCTTTGAAGAGTGGCAAGGCGATGCGGCACCATTAACGCGTCCACAGATCGTCAAAGAGCTTTCTGGTCAGCACCTGTACTTAGTCGATAAACCGGGTGCGCCGCAAAGCATTGTTCGCTTGGTTCGTAAAGGTCTGCCGTTTGATGCAACGGGTGAATTGTATTTGAGCCAGTTAGCTAACTTTAACTTAGCGGGCAACTTCAATAGCCGTATCAACCAGAACCTACGTGAAGACAAAGCCTACACTTACGGTGCAAGCGGTTACTTCGCAAGTACTCGTGAAACTGGCGCAGTGGTATTTAGCGCGCAGGTAAGGGCGAATGCGACGGTTCCATCGATTCAAGAGTTTATTAATGAGCTGAATGAGTTTAGCCAAAGTGGATTAACTGACGAAGAGGTGAAATTTATGCGCCTTGCCGTCGGTCAACAAGATGCACTTAAATACGAAACGCCAAGTCAAAAGGCGGGGTTGTTGAGTAATATTGTTGCATTGAGCCTTGATGAAGATTACCTACAACAGCGTAATCAGATAGTTGAAACGGTTTCAAAAGAGACCTTAAACGAGCTATCTAAGAAATGGTTTGACCCGAATGATTATCAAATAATCGTTGTTGGTGACGCGACTTCGCTTCGCCCGCAATTAGAAAAGTTAGATATTCCAATAGAAGAGCTTGAAATCATTCGTTAGAGTACACATTAAAGGGGGAGGGAAGAGACTCTACTTTTCTCCTCCAACCTAATTTATGATAGTTCTAATCAGAACAATATAAGATAAGTGAACTGAATTTTGACTGATTTTGCTGCGCGACTAAAGCAAGTTGCAACCAACCCTAAGACCTTCTCTCAATTTGGTCGTGGTGTTGAAAGGGAAACATTACGCTACACGGAAGATGGGCACCTTGCTACTGGGCCGCACCCTGAGGCTTTGGGATCTGCGTTGATGAACGAATGGGTAACGACCGATTTCTCTGAGTCGCTACTGGAATTTATCACGCCTGTTTCTAACGACGTTCCGACGCTTTTGAATCAGTTGTCTGATATCCACCACTTCACGCAAACCAAGTTAGACGGCGAAAAACTATGGCCGCTTTCTATGCCTTGTTACGTTGGCAGTGAAGATTACATTCAGCTAGCGCAATACGGCACCTCGAATAACGGTAAGATGAAGACCCTATATCGTGAAGGCCTAAAACGTCGTTACGGTAGCCTGATGCAGATTATCTCTGGTGTTCACTTCAACTTCTCTTTCCCAGAAAGCTTTTGGGATAGCCTGTTTGGAGAGCAAACTGAAGAAGCGCGTTGTGAATCTAAGTCAGATGCTTACTTTGGTTTGATTCGTAACTACTACCGCTTTGGTTGGTTAATCCCATACTTCTTCGGTGCTTCACCTGCGCTATGTTCTTCTTTCATCAAAGGAAGAGAGACAAACCTGCCTTTTGAAAAGGTTGGTGAGACACTGTATCTGCCAAAAGCAACGGCACTGCGCCTGAGCGACCTTGGCTACACGAACAGTGCGCAAAGTGTGTTGAAGATTGGTTTCAACAGCCTAGACCAATACCTTGAAGGTTTGAATCAAGCGATTCGCACACCATCAGAAGAATTTGCCGAGATTGGCACTAAGGTTGATGGTGAATACCGTCAGTTGAATAGCAACGTACTGCAAATTGAAAATGAGCTTTACGCTCCAATCCGCCCTAAGCGTGTGGCGAAGAGTGGTGAGAAACCATCTGAAGCATTGGCACGCGGTGGTGTTGAGTACATTGAGGTTCGTTCTTTAGATGTAAACCCATTCAGCTCAATTGGTATCAATGAGCAGCAGGTTCGCTTCCTAGACTTATTCCTAACGTGGAGTGTGCTAACGGACTCTGCTGAGATGGATAACTGCGAGCTTGAATGCTGGCGCGATAACTGGAACAAGGTGATCCTACAAGGTCGTCAGGTTGGTCTAGAGCTGCAAATCGGTTGTCATGGTGAGCGATTGTCTCTGCAAGATTGGGCGAAGCGTGTCTTCAAAGATCTGCGCTCTATTGCCGAGATGATGGACGCTGAACAAGGTGGTCGTGCATACCAAGAAACATGCGATACGCTTGAGGCTTGGATTGATAACCCTGAGCTAACTATTTCTGGCCAGTTGCTAGAAGAGACCAAAAAATTGGGCGGCTTAGGTAAAGTGGGTTGCGCGTTAGGTAAAACGTACGCTCAGCAACACAAAGCGCACCAATACAAAGTATATTCAGCTGAGTTGATGGAAGCAGAAGTTCAACGTTCTGTGATTGCTCAGCAACAAAGTGAAGAAGCAAGCACTCAAGATTTTGATAGCTTCTTAGCGGATTATTTTTCGTATTTAAAAGCATAGCGAGACTTTGGTGGAAAGGAAGCAAGCCTTATTAGGTCAGCCTACTCGAGTGAGTAGTAAATGGTTACCTGTAGTGACTGTTGGTGTTGTCTCTAGCCTGTTGGTTGGATGTGCAACGCCACCGCCAAAGCAGCAAGATAATTTGTGTAGCATCTTTCGAGAGCACCCTTCATGGTATGAAGATGCCTTGGATATGCAAGAAGAATGGGGAACGCCGATTAACGTTGCGATGGCTTTTGTGAAACAAGAGAGTAGCTATCGTCATGATGCGCGCCCACCTAAAGATTACATTCTTGGCTTTATACCGTGGGGGCGTGTAAGCAGTGCCTACGGTTATGCACAAGCTCAAGATCCTGCTTGGGAAGACTTCCAAAAGGCGACCAATAACGGTGGTTCAAGAACCAACTTTGATGATGCATTGATGTTCATCGGTTGGTATACCAGCGAGACGCGTCGTCAATTGGGCATCTCACTATGGGACCCATATAACCAATACCTGGCTTATCATGAAGGCCGTGGTGGTTATAAGCGCAAGTCATACAACAGCAAGCCATCGCTAATTAAGGTGGCGCGCAAAGTCGAACAGCAAGCAAAAGATTATGGATGGCAGCTGAAACAGTGCCGCAAAGAACTAGAAGACAATCGAAGCTGGTTTTTCTAAAGCCAGCCGTCATGGAGAAGAGCAATGCCTTTATTAGATAGTTTCACTGTTGATCACACACGCATGAACGCACCTGCCGTTCGTGTTGCTAAAACAATGCAAACCCCAAAAGGGGATACCATCACTGTGTTTGACCTGCGTTTTACTGCGCCAAACAAAGACATCCTATCTGAGAAAGGTATCCATACTCTAGAGCACCTATATGCTGGTTTCATGCGTAATCAATTGAACGGTTCAGATGTAGAGATCATCGATATCTCACCGATGGGCTGTCGCACTGGTTTCTACATGAGCCTGATTGGTACGCCTACAGAACAACAAGTGGCTGACGGTTGGTTGGCAGCGATGCAAGACGTACTGAAAGTTGAGAACCAGAATAAGATCCCTGAGCTGAACGAATACCAATGTGGTACCGCGGCAATGCACTCTTTGGATGAAGCGAAAGAGATCGCGAATGCGATCATCGCTGCAGGCATCTCTGTAAACAAGAATGATGAACTGGCACTGCCAGAGTCTATGCTGCAAGAGCTTAAGATCGACTAGTCATTGATAGCTACCCTAGATAGGGCGAGTTAGATACTAAAAGGCCCGGTTCAATGAACCGGGCCTTTTTCGTCAACGTATTTTAGGGCGAGACAGAGATTCAGTGATAACTCAGTTAGCCGTTCACGATCTGTGGGAACACGCGAACCAGTTTGATGCGGTTCTCTTCAAGCTCAACAATTTCCATTGGGTGGCTGGCTACCTGAACACTGAGGTGACTCTCTGGAATATCTTCAAGGTGTTCCAGTATCAAACCATTCAGCGTTCTTGGGCCATCGGTAGGCAGTGCCCACTGTAAGCCTTTGTTGATATCTCGGATATTGGCACTGCCTTCAATCAAGAAGCTGCCATCGCTTTGCGGAGTAATCTCTTCAGATAAGCTTGGGGTGATTGAGGTGGTAAACTCACCTACGATCTCTTCTAGAATATCTTCTAATGTAACCAAACCATTGATGTCGCCATACTCATCAACAATCAAACCGATGCGCTGCTTATTGCGTTGAAACTTAAGCAGTTGAATATTGAGTGGTGTCGCTTCAGGAATAAAGTAGATCTCATCCGCGGCACGCAACAGGGTTTCTTTATTGAATTCGTTCTTTTCAAGCATCAGACGGTAAGCTTCACGCAGCCTAAGCATGCCGACCACTTCATCTATTTGGTCACGATACAGCACTACGCGACCATGAGGCGAGTGGGTAAGTTGACGAACGATCGATTTCCAGTCGTCATTGATGTCGATACCAGTAATCTCATTACGCGGCACCATGATGTCGTTCACGGTGACGTGCTCTAAATCCAGAATAGACACCAACATATCTTGGTGACGTTGAGGGATTAAGCTACCGGCTTCATTTACCACGGTTCTAAGCTCTTCGGAGCTCAAGTGGTCGGTTGCATCATGGCTGGCTTTAACGCCTAAGATACGAATGAAGCCGTTGGTAATGAAGTTCACTAAGATCACCAATGGTGATAGCACCTTCATCAGTATCATCAAAAGGATACTACTCGCGTAAGAGACACGTTCAGGAAATAGAGAAGCGATGGTTTTTGGTGTTACCTCGGCGAATACGAGGATCACGAGAGTTAGGGTACCAGTAGCAATAGCCACACCGATATCCCCGTAGATGCGCATACCAAGAATAGTAGCGATCGCAGATGCAAGAATGTTGACGAGATTGTTGCCGATGAGGATGAGGCCAATCAATCTGTCTGGGCGGTTCAGAAGTTTTTCTACACGTTTGGCACCTTTATGACCCGTATTGGCCAAGTGCTTTAAACGGTAGCGGTTCAGGGACATCATGCCCGTTTCGGAACCAGAGAAATAACCAGAAATTACAATGAGACACGCGAGTAGCGCAAATAAGATACCCGTTGATATGTCGTCCAAAACTATTCTTTTCCTATTTGTGTATCTTGATTAATTTATGACCGAACATGGTCGAGATGTCAATTGAATGTATTGCACTCAATATTTTAAAGGCAAGGTATGTGAGACCTTGCCTTTATTTTACAGACTAGTTCAGGATGATTTCCTGGACGAAGCGGCTACCGAAGTAGGCTAATGTGAGCATGCTGGCGCCGGCCAGTGCGAACCAAGTGACTTTCTGTCCACGCCAACCTTTCTGATAGTGACCCCACAGAAGGATGGAGTAGATAACCCAAGCGATAAAAGACAACACAGCCTTGTGTGCCTTTCCTTGAGCAAACATATCTTGCACGAAGATGAGACCCGTTAACAAGGTACCTGTTAATAAGCCATTACCAATCAAAATGATCTTGAAAAGTTGTCTTTCCACCATCATTAAAGGAGGTAGGTTAGGGTTTATCACTAAGGCTTTTTTCTTTTTAAGTTTGTGATCTAGCCACGCAAGTTGCAGGGCGTATAGCGCACCGATAGTTAACGTTGCGTATGAGAATAGAGCCAAAGAGATGTGCACGAGCAGTTTTGGGTCATTCTCTAGATGTTTGATGAAGGTGCTTGGAAGAAACGTTGCTGCCATGAGGTTAAGCGCTGCGAAACTATAAACAACAGGCAAGATGAACCACAAGCGGGTTTTGAGCATTGCACCGCTCATTACCACAGATATGATTAAACTGATTAATGAAGCAACGTTCAAGATACTGAGGTTTTGGCCACTGGCATTAAAAATCAAATCGCCAAGCAACCAAGCATGGAAAGCTAGAGCAAGTAATGCGCTGATAAACACCGTTTTTACACGGATTCCTGTTTGGTGCACGAGACCTGGAATGATCGTGGAAATCGCCATTGTATAAAGAAAGGCTGCTGCGATCGCAATAAGACTGTCCATGGTATCCATTTTAATGATTACTAATTGGCGAATTATACCTCGCATCGCTCTTTGGGGCTATGGCGAACCTCATTCAATTCCAAGTGAATAATGTCTCACATCACAAGCACGGATGATTAACGCTCTACAACGGGTATGACTCTAATCCGCGCTAATGTATACTCACAGTAATAGTCGCAGTTTTGAGCGAAGAGAAAACTATGTTTGATAATTTAACGGATCGTCTATCCAAAACGCTGAAGAACATCAGCGGTAAAGGTCGTCTGACCGAAGACAATATTAAAGAGACGCTGCGTGAAGTACGTATGGCGCTACTTGAAGCCGACGTTGCACTGCCCGTTGTCCGCGATTTTGTTAAGCGCGTAAAAGAAGGCGCTGTGGGTGTTGAGGTTTCTAAATCTCTAACGCCTGGTCAAGAATTCATTAAGATCGTTCAAGCTGAACTTGAAGCGGTGATGGGTGAGTCTAACGAGGCTCTTAACCTAGCAGCGCAGCCGCCAGCCGTTATCTTAATGGCGGGTCTACAAGGTGCGGGTAAAACCACATCGGTAGGTAAGCTATCTAAGCTTCTAACTGAGCGTGACAAGAAGAAAGTCTTGGTTGTGTCTGCCGACGTTTACCGTCCAGCGGCGATCAAACAGCTTGAAACGTTAGCAAGCGATGTTGGCGTAGACTTCTTCCCATCTTCAGCTGATCAAAAGCCTCTTGATATTGCAAACGCTGCAATCGACCACGCGAAGAAGAAATTCTACGACGTGCTACTTGTCGATACTGCGGGTCGTTTGGCTATCGATGAAGAGATGATGGGCGAGATCAAAGAGCTTCATACTGCAATTAAACCAGTAGAGACACTGTTCGTTGTTGATGCAATGACAGGTCAAGATGCTGCGAACACTGCAAAAGCCTTTGGTGATGCGTTACCACTAACCGGTGTTATCTTGACGAAAGTTGATGGTGATGCGCGTGGTGGTGCTGCTCTGTCTGTTCGTCATATCACAGGCAAGCCGATTAAATTCTTGGGTGTTGGTGAAAAGACTGACGCACTAGAACCGTTCCACCCAGATCGTGTTGCTTCTCGTATCTTAGGTATGGGCGACGTACTGTCTCTTATTGAAGACCTACAGAAAAACGTTGATACCGAGAAAGCAGAGAAACTGGCTAAGAAGTTCAAAGAGAAGAAAGGCTTTGACCTTGAAGACTTCCGTGAACAGCTAGGTCAGATGCAAAACATGGGCGGCATGATGGGCATGATGGATAAGCTTCCAGGCATGTCTCAGCTACCAGATAACGTTAAAGATAAAGTTGATGACAAGATGTTCAAGCAGATGGAAGCGATCATCAACTCTATGACCATGAAAGAGCGTCAACGCCCTGACTTAATCAAAGGCTCACGCAAAAAGCGTATTGCCGCTGGTTCTGGTACACAGGTACAAGATGTAAACCGTATGCTTAAGCAGTTCACCCAAATGCAGAAGATGATGAAGAAGATGCAGAAAGGTGGCATGAAAGGCATGATGCGCAACATGCAAGGCATGATGGGCGGCGGTGGAGGTATGGGCGGAATGGGTGGTGGCTTTAACCCGTTTGGTCGATAATCTACAAATGTAAGCTTTAGCTACGTTACTTTTCATAGTGTTAGCCGTGTCACAGAAAGTGTACGGCAGCTATGTTGGTGAAAAAATAGCTAAAGCCCTTGCATTGCACCGGAATAAGAGTAAAATTCCGGGGCTTTAATTTGGCACGAGACCCCAAGCTATTTACTTATACTTGGGGTTAATTATTTTATTAAGAAAGCAAAGAGGACGACATGGTAACCATTCGTTTGGCACGTCACGGTGCAAAGAAGCGCCCATTTTATCAAATCGTAGTTGCGGATAGCCGTAACGCTGCAACTGGCCGTTTCATCGAGAAAGTAGGTTTCTTTAACCCTACTGCTCAAGGTCAAGAAGAAGGTCTACGTCTAGACCTAGATCGTGTTAACCACTGGGTTGGTCAAGGCGCATCTCTATCTGATCGTGTAGCTAAGCTAGTTAAAGACGCTCAAAAAGCGGCTTAATTCTTTTTTAAAGAGAAATAGCTTATGTCGATGAAGGGTAAAGAAACTATGAGCGAGCAAAACAATAGAATTGTCATGGGTAAACTTGGGTCTACCTATGGTATTCGTGGCTGGCTTAAAGTGTTCTCCTACACAGACAATGCTGAAAGCATATTTGATTACAGCCCTTGGTATTTAAACCTAAAGGGTAAGTGGGTTGAGTACAAAGTTGAGAGCTGGAAACGTCATGGCCAAGGTTATGTATGTAAGCTAGCGGGATTAGATGTTCGTGAAGACGCGCAACTGATGACTAACTTTGAAATTGCTATTGACCCTGCTTCGTTACCTGAATTGTCAGAAGATGAATTCTACTGGCGCGAATTGTTCGGTATGCAAGTTTTTACCACTAAAGGTTACGACCTTGGTGAGGTCACTGACCTATTAGAAACTGGCTCGAACGATGTTCTAGTAATCAAAGCAAATCTTAAAGATGCTTTTGGCCAAAAGGAACGGTTAGTACCGTACCTTGAAGAGCAAGTGATCAAGAAAGTTGATCGCGAAGCTCGCCGGATCGAAGTTGACTGGGATCCTGGATTCTAACTCCAAATTACAGAGCGAGAGAACACATGTGGGTTGGCATTATTAGCCTTTTTCCTGAAATGTTCCGTTCTGTTACTGATTTTGGAGTAACAGGTCAAGCGGTTAAAAAAGGTCTTTTATCTATTGAGACATGGAATCCTCGTGATTTCACTCATGATAAACATCGCACTGTTGATGACAGACCTTACGGTGGTGGTCCTGGCATGTTAATGATGGTTCAGCCTTTGCGCGACGCTATCAAAACTGCCAAGCAAGCAGCACCGGGAAAGACGAAAGTCATCTATCTTTCACCTCAAGGTCGTAAACTCGACCAGAAAGGTGTTGAAGAGCTGGCAACAAACGAGAATTTACTTCTTATTTGTGGTCGCTATGAAGGGGTAGATGAGCGCATCATTGAATCTGAAGTTGACGAAGAATGGTCGATTGGAGATTTTGTGATGACGGGTGGCGAACTGCCAGCCATGACGCTGATTGATTCAGTATCTCGGTTTGTTCCGGGTGTACTTGGAGATTTCGCTTCAGCAGAAGAAGATTCTTTTGCAAATGGTTTGCTAGATTGTCCCCATTATACGCGCCCTGAGGTGCTAGACGATAAAGATGTACCATCGGTACTCAAGTCTGGAAACCATAAGGACATTCGTCGCTGGCGATTAAAACAATCGTTGGGCCGAACTTGGCTAAGAAGACCAGAACTCCTGGAAAACCTAGCTCTGACTGACGAACAGGAACAATTACTGGCTGAATTCATTAAAGAGCAACGCTCTTAACGAAAAGCAAGCAGTAACCTATTAAATTTAGTATCAGTTTATTCTAGGAATTTATACAAATGAGCAACATCATCAAGGCTCTTGAAGAAGAGCAACTAAAATCAGACCTTCCTAAATTCGCACCAGGTGACACTGTTGTAGTTCAGGTTAAGGTAAAAGAAGGTGACCGTGAGCGTCTACAGGCTTTCGAAGGCGTTGTAATCGCTATTCGTAACCGTGGTCTACACTCTGCATTCACAGTTCGTAAGATCTCGAACGGTGAAGGCGTAGAGCGTGCGTTCCAAACTCACTCTCCAATGGTTGATAGCATCGAAGTTAAACGCCGTGGTGCAGTACGTCGTGCCAAGTTGTACTACCTACGTGAGCGTTCTGGTAAGTCAGCTCGTATTAAAGAGAAGCTTACTAAGAAGTAATTCTTTTTGCATTCTATCGATAAAAGCGGAGCCATTTGGCTCCGCTTTTTTGTGTCTGTTATTTGGAGTTTCGCAGGTAAGAGATCCCCAATTAGCTCATTCCTCGCTCTGGAGGATGACGGAACAAACCGAAACTCATATTTAACCGTCATTCCCTAGACTGACGAAGGAAGGAGTAGGGAATCTCTACTAACGCCGTGTTATAGGCAATAAAAAAGGATTGACGTTAAACGCCAACCCTTCAAAATCTACTCGCTACTCGCTACTCGCTACTCGCTACTCGCTACTCGCTACTCGCTACTCGCTTAGTACGGATCTTCCGACCAACCATCGCTATCTGACATATCTGGTGCGCCAGCGATGCTGTTCTCTTCGTCTGCCCATTCACCGAAATCAATCATCTGACATTGCTTGCTGCAAAACGGGCGGTGCGGGCTTTGTTCGCCCCATTCAACGTCAGCATTACATTGAGGGCATTTAACGATGGTGATTTTCTTCGACATAGTGATTCTTAATTTGAAGGTGTAATAATAGTGAGTTTAGGCTCGAGTGAAGACTCAAGCCAAACTAAAAAAAGAAAATTAATTAGGTGCAGATAGCCAATTCAAATTCAATGTCTTGAGTACAGGCTTGCCCTGTTTCAAAGCTCATGAACTTAACAGCAAAGCGGTTCTTGTGACCTGAGATCATCGGGTAGGCACCGTATTGCATTGGAATAGATAGACGAAGGATATTCGCTTCATCGGCATCGCTCTGGAAGAAGCCAGCGCGAGCGATTTGCTCTTTAAAGTGACCAGTCTCTCTGGTGAGCTTCAACCACAGTGTTAGCGCTTCATACAGAGGTTGTAAGCTATCCATCCACGCTTTAGCATCTCTCATTCTCTTATCGAGAGGAAGGTGCAGCCAATAATGCAGTGCCGGTAAATCAAAGCAGCATGAGCCACCTGGAAGATTAAAGCGTTGGCGAATGGCACTCAGGAAGCGGTCTTCCTTAAGTGACTGGCCAAAACGCTCTGCCTGCATCAGATCACGATAGATGTTACCAATGTCATTAAGCAGTGATGTCAGCATCTCTTGATCGACACCTTCAACATCCAACCAACTTTTGTAGGTTACACGTTGCTTCTCAATATCTTTTGCCAGTTCGCTCTTGAGTTGGATCTGTTCGAAGATTTCAATCAGATCAAAGATGGAACGGAAAAAGAGTTGATACTGTTGAGCATCGGAAAATGTAGAAGACAAGTGTAGCTGCCTCAAGAGTGATTCGACTCTTAAGTAGATGCGTGTTTTCTCATTTAGAGGATGTTCAAATTTATGGGTGATCATCGAGCAAACCTTCATTCAACATTGTTCTATTCTGACCCATCTACAGCACTGATTGCCAGATACTTTTGATGTAAATCTGTGATTTGAGGCAAAAGTTCTTGGTTTTTAGTATGGTTTTTAATCACGTCATCTGCAACTGCTAAGCGTTGTTCTCTTGAAGCCTGTGATTTTAAAATTGATGCAACTTGTTCCCTAGAAACATTGTCACGACTCATCGTACGTTCTATTTGAACTTCTGCTGGCACATCAACAATTAATACGCGATCGGCCATGCCTTGCATTTGGTTTTCCACCAATAGCGGTGCAACTAATAAACCATACGGGGATGTGATTTTAGACAGGTCACTGTCAATTTTGTCACGGATCATGGGATGAAGAAGATCATTGAGCCACTGCTTTTCTTTAGGATCTGAGAAGATCAGCTCACGCAGCCTACTTCGGTTGAGTGTTCCATCGTCAAGCAAGATAGACTCACCAAAGTGTTCTGTAATCTGTTTTAAGCCGACACTGCCCAGCGCAACCACTTCACGTGCCACGATATCAGCATCAACAATATCTATATTAAAATGCTCATTGAACAGGTTAGCGACCGTAGTTTTGCCACTGGCGATACCACCGCTTAATCCGATAATGATTGCCATGGTTAAATTCCTAGTACAGAAGTGAAATACCAACCCATGATGTCGTTACCCCACATCAAGCTTACCCAACCCGCAATCGCAAGGTAGGGCCCAAATGGAAAGGCTTTATCTATGCCTTGCTGTTTCAAGCGAAGTTGAATCAAACCAAACACAAGGCCAACAAGCGAAGATAAAAGGATGATCATCGGTAGGTGCTGCCAACCAAGCCATGCGCCAAGCGCAGCCAGGAGTTTGAAGTCACCGTAACCCATGCCTTCTTTGCCTGTCAGTAGTTTGAACAGCCAATAAACGGACCACAAGGCTAGGTAGCCAGCCATTGCACCAATCACTGAATCTTGAAGCGATACTGGACTGACGTTAAACAGAGCTAAAGCGATACCAGACCAAACTAAAGGTAAGGTGATTTGATCAGGGAGCAGCATGGTATCGAGATCGATAAAGGTTGCGGTAATCAATGCAAACGTGAAAAAGATCAGAGCGATGGCGTAATAACTGAAACCAAAATGACTAGCGACTGCGGTACAAAGGATTGCGGTAAGCAGTTCGACCAAAGGGTAGCGAGCACTGATTGGATTAGCACAGCTATGGCACTTACCCTTTAAGAACAACCAGCTTAAGACTGGGATATTGTCGACGATTCTTAATTGGGTTTTGCACTTCGGGCAGGTAGAGCGAGGAATGCTGAGGTTGAACTTTCCCTCTGGCGCTGGAATTTTATATTGAGAGAAATATTCCGAGCACTCTTGTTGCCATTCACGTTCCATCATAATTGGCAAACGGTGTATGACTACGTTGAGGAAGCTGCCGATAAGAAGGCTAAAAATGAAAGCTAATACGGGGAATAGCCAAGGATAGTAGTGAAATACTTCCATAGTGTCCTTTACCACTTAATCAAGGTGAGCAGAGATTGTTGCTCATGGGTGTTTAGTTGCTTTTAACTATCCTAACACACTCATAAGATTAAAGATCGGTAAGTACATCGCAACCACAAGCCCGCCAACAACTGTCCCTAAAAATACGATGATCAGTGGCTCTAGAATCTTGCCTAAATTGTCGACGGTGTTGTCGACTTCAAACTCGTAAATGGAGGCTACTTTATTGAGCATATCATCAAGGTTTCCTGACTCTTCACCGATCATCACCATCTGTAACACCATTTCAGGAAAGGCGTTGGTATTGCGCATTGCGATATACATTGGCATGCCAGCAGCCGTTTCTCGGTGAACCTCAATGATGGCCGATTCATAATGCAGGTTGCCTGCGGTTTTGGCTGTGGTTTTAAGGCTCATTAAAATCGGAATGCCAGAACTAAAGCTGGTTGATAAGGTTCGGCTGAATTTGGCAATAGAGGCTTTGGCTAATACGCCACCAAGAACAGGAAAGCGTAATCCTAGCCGACTAACAGACAGTTTGATCGAGTGGGAACGCTGACACAGTTGGTAAATAATCAGGACAACAAGCCCTATGCCTACGGCAGTATAAAAGCTGTAAGCCTGCATCCAATGGGAAAGGTAGAGTACTTGTTGAGTGAACCAAGGCAGGTCGGCGCCAAAGCCGGAAAACATCGACTCAAACTCTGGAATCACCATGGTCAGCATTAAATAAGAAACGGTCAGTGCAACGGTGACCACCATCGCGGGGTAGATGAGTGCTTTGACGACTTTGGACTTTAACTGCTCGCTCTTTTCTCTATAGGTCGCCAAACGTTCGAACACTTGTGCTAGGTTACCGGAGAGCTCGCCTGTGGCGACCAAATCAGTGTATAGGTCATCAAAGTGACGGCTTGCGGTTCGCATTGCTTTTGAGATTGGCGTTCCGGCTTCTACACCTTTGCAGATATGCGATAGAATCGATTTCATTTCAGCTTTGCGGTGATTGTCCGACACCAACTTGATGGCTTGTACGATAGGCACACCAGTGGCCAGCATGGTAGCAAGCTGCCGAGTCAAAATAGTGATGTCTTTGGCTTTTACTCTATGGGTTAAACGAGTGACGGCTGAAATACTTTTCTTTTTGATTTTCTTAATCTGAATATGCTGTTCTTTGAGCTTTTCTCGTACTTCCAATTCAGTGAGCGCTAACGTTTGCCCAGACACTTTCTTGCCTGAGCTGTTAATGCCTTTCCAGTGATAGCTTTTTAATTGTGATTGTTTGGACTTGCTACTCATTGGTGCTCCATTGGTTTATATGTACAGAACACGTTGCAGCTCTTGATAGCTGGTGGTGCCTTCAAGCAATTTATCTAGCCCCGACTCTTGCAGAGTTCTCATGCCTTCTCGGCGAGCCAAGTTTTCAATGGCCAACGCGTTCGGTTTGTCGAGCAGGCTGCTTTTCAGTTGATCGCTAAACGGCATCACTTCATAGATACCCACTCGCCCCGAATAACCCTGGTTACACTCATTGCAACCTTTAGGACTCGCTTTGTAGATGGTTTGGCTGTTAGGAATGGAGTGACGCAGGAATATGTCTGGCGAGTCGTCATTTTCTTTGCAGTGGTTGCATAATCGCCTTGCCAGTCGCTGAGCGATAATTAAGCTTAACGAGGACGCTAAGTTAAATGGTTCAATACCCATGTGGGCGAGCCGAGTGACGGTTTCCGCTGCAGAGTTAGTATGAAGAGTCGAAAGCACTAAGTGACCCGTTTGCGATGCTTTGATAGCGATCTCTGCAGTTTCTAAATCTCGGATCTCACCGACCATCACCACATCGGGATCTTGTCGTAAAAATGATCGTAGAGCTTCCGCAAATCCGAAACCGATCTTTGGCGTGACCTGTACTTGATTGATACCACACAGGTTAATCTCCACTGGGTCTTCAGCTGTAGAAATATTGCGTTCAGTGGTATTCAGTACTCGAAGGCCTGTGTATAGGGAGACGGTTTTTCCGCTGCCGGTTGGCCCTGTCATCAAGATCATACCTTGTGGGCGTTTAAGGGCATTAAGATAGAGGGCTTTTTGATCGTCGCTGTAACCAAGCTTGTCGATATCGAGATTGGCCGCACTGCTATCGAGCAGCCTCAATACGATCTTTTCCCCCCACAAAGTCGGTAGCGTTGATACGCGCATATCAATCGCGAGTTCATCATTCAAACGGAGCTTAATGCGTCCATCTTGGGGTAAGCGACGCTCCGCAATATCAAGCTTGGCGAGAATCTTCAAGCGAGCAGATAACCGGCGACTTAAATGAGAGGCGGGTTGCTGTATTTCAACAAGGATGCCATCACAACGCAGTCGTACTCGGTAGTGCTCTTCATAAGGTTCGAAGTGGATATCTGATGCGCCCTTACGCACCGCATCGACCAGTATTTGATTGATAAAGCGGCTGACAGGGGAATCGTCTTGGCTGAGATCTTCAATCGACGCTATCTCATCGTCAGAAACCTCAACAAGATTGGCGAGTTCGTCTTGAGTTATCTCTTTGCGTTTGGAATCTTGCCCTGAAATAGAACGGCCATACAGCTTGCGTATAGCGCCTTCTAATTCGGAGTAGTTGGCGACAACCAATTCGATCTGTAATCCCGTCGCAAATCGAAAGTCATCTTCCGCTTGTAAATCGGTCGGGTCAGCCGAGGCGAGCGTAAGAGTAGAACTAGAAACTGAAATCGGGATAGCACGATATTTAGTAATCAGTTCACGAAGCCCTAATTGGTCACACAAGGTTTCGTAGTCAGTACTGGCCAGTTGTACTAACGGTAAACCGAAAATGGTTTTGATATTGCTAGCTAAGGAATCGCCGCTGAAGAAATCAAGAACGAGCAAAGCTTCAGGTGTAGATACACCTGAAGCATGTATATGTTCCGCAACGGCTTGCTCCTGAGTCAGGCTAAGTAAATTAGCCTGACGGAGAACGGTTGGGAGGTTGGTTAGCATTTAGCAACCATCTAATGAAACATCAGAATCTTTACTATTTTCGCATGTCCAACCGTTAGTACTACGACTAAACTTTAGGGTGGCAGCATTTACTGAACTTGTGTCATTAAATGTAAACTTGATTTCGTTTTCTGTATCTATTGAGATAGTTCCTAAAGAACTGGCTGATGAAACTGTCCCTAGGTCAGTTATAGGAGTAGCTGATGAGATTGACCCTTTTTCTTGAAATATGAGTTCAGCTGGTGTGATTAGAGATCGCATAGTCGCTAGACCTGAAGAGAGTTCACTCTTGGTCACGTAGTTTTTATATGCTGGCACTGCAATCGCAGACAACACGCCAATAATCGCCACCACAATCATCAATTCAATCAGCGTAAAGCCTTTCTGGTTCGTTCTTTTGTTCTTGTTATTCATTGTTCTATTCCATTGTTTAGTTTGTTTCAGCGCAAGCACTGGTTGATGGAAAGAATAGAAGTTGAGATGGGGTAGTGGAATGGTGTTCAGGTGCGGTCGCGAGCGGTTTGGTATTTATTGGTGTAGTGTTTCATATAGCAGGCAAAATTATGCGATCAGCTTAAATAACTGCTTGAAATACTGATAATTCAGGCAATAACAAAGGCACCGTTATCAACAGTGCCTTTACAGAAATTAATTATTATTCAGTCAATTACGCTTTGAATCTCATTGATAGATCCATTGCTTTTAGGTGCTTAGTCAGCGCACCTACCGAGATGTAATCAACACCCGTTTCAGCGAACTCTGCGATAGTGTCTAATGTGACGTTACCTGAGTTTTCTAATGCAGCGCGGCCCGCATTGATTTTAACCGCTTCACGCATCATGTCCGTAGTGAAGTTGTCTAGCATGATGATGTCTGCGCCAGCGTTGATAGCTTGCTCTAGCTCTTCTAGGCTCTCAGTTTCTACTTCCACTGGCTTACCTGGATTCAACTCTTTTGCAATAGAGATAGCTTTCTCAATACCACCACATGCGATGATGTGGTTTTCTTTAATTAGGTAGGCATCGAAAACACCGATACGGTGGTTGAAACCGCCACCACAAGCGACCGCGTATTTCAGTGCGCTGCGTAGGCCAGGAATTGTTTTGCGAGTATCTAGCAGGCGGCATTCAGTATGTTTGATTTTGTCTGCGTAGATAGCTGTAGTAGTCGCACAGCCAGATAGCGTTTGAATGAAGTTCATTGCGTTACGCTCACCCGTTAATAGCGCGCGTGCTGGGCCAGTTAGCGTGCAAAGCGTTTGGTTTGGTTCAACCTTGTCGCCATCTTCTACGTTCCACTCGATAGTCACTTCACCGCCCAGTTGCTTAAACACTTCATCAGCCCAAGCTTTACCACAGAATACGCCGTGCTCACGGGTAATGATGGTTGCAGTGTTGACTGCGTCTGCAGGGATTAGACTTGCCGTAATATCAGCCGCTGGATCTAACGTTCCACCTAGATCTTCTTTGATGGTCTCAGCGACTGCACGAGTGATCTCTAGAGGCAGTTGCTCTTTTAAGTAGTCAAGGCGTTGGTGGCTGTTATGTGTGTTTTTCATCGCAAATCTAATCTTGAAAGGGAGTGGGAATGGAATGATACTCTTGCTTAACTTCAAATTAAAGAGGCTAGCGCGACTGCTCTATGGGCAAGGTCACATCTTATTGTGCTAGCAGAAAATAAAGTGAGACCAAGATGACGATCAGCTCCAATGGATGGTATGACTACGCTCGGCATGTTCCTTCCCCGTATTTTGATGCTAGACCGAGTGCCGACGATATCTCTCTGCTGGTGGTTCACAATATTAGCTTGCCTCCGGGTCAATTTGGTGGGCCTTACATCGAACAGTTTTTTACGGGTAAGCTAGACCCGTCGGAACACCCGTTTTTTAAGGTGATTCACCAAATGGATGTATCGGCGCACTGTTTGATTCGTCGCGACGGGGAAGTGGTGCAGTTCGTTTCTTTCTTAGACCGAGCTTGGCATGCTGGCCAGTCGAGTTTTGCAGGGCGTGAAAGGTGTAATGACTATTCGATTGGTATTGAACTGGAAGGTAGTGACTTTGTGGCTTATACCGAGCAGCAATACCAATCTTTGGCTCAATTAACGGAGACATTGGTGTCGAACTTCCCGCAGATTACGCGTCAGCGTATCACTGGCCATCAATACATCGCTCCGCTACGAAAGACTGACCCCGGTTTGGTTTTTGATTGGAAGAAATATCAAGGCCAACTGAGTTTCTAAATCCGAATTCACAACAAGACTCTGCTCATTGAAGGGCTCTAGATAATCAACGGTGAGCATAATTGTTTGTGAATTTTTGTTGTGCTTTTGTAAAGGAAGTGGTCGGACGGGGAGCATCAATAAATCGAGAGTGTGACGAGCTTATCAAACACTCATTTATTAAAACTTATGAACAGAATTTCCACCCTAAATGTGCGCTTGGTTCGATTTTTAAACGAGTGACACTAATCTTTCTGAAACAATTCATTTTTATCCTGAAACTTTCTAGCACGAACACTCCCCAAAAGTATTACCCCTGTAAATGGTAAGACCAATTTGGTTGCTGTTTTAAATTTCATTTGTTAAATCATGGTTAATTCACGCTGTATTCTATGATGCAGGTCAATTTTAGGCTGGACAGTGGCGTTTTAATTATGTTAATTTCTGCCCAACTTAAAATTGGTATTACCAATTGTCAGCGAAGAAAAAGAAGAACAACAAACTATGGCTTATCAAAGGATTCGTCAGCCAAAACTCTCCGATGTTATCGAACAAGAGTTAGAAAGGTTGATAGTGGAAGGAACACTGGCTCCAGGGCAGCAGCTGCCGCCTGAGCGCGAACTGGCGAAACAGTTCGATGTGTCTCGTCCTTCGATCCGAGAAGCGATACAACGTTTAGAAGCAAAACGCTTGCTTACTCGCCGTCAAGGTGGAGGTACGTTTGTTAGCGAAAATATCTGGAAAAGCTTTTCAGATCCTTTGCTTAATTTGTTGTCGTCCCATTCTGAAACCCAACTAGACTTGTTGGAATCGCGTCATGCGATGGAAGGGATTTCGGCTTACTTCGCGGCATTGCGTGGAACCGATGAAGACTTTGCTCGTATTCAAGCCTGCCAAGAAAAAATTCACGGCGCGCAAGAAAAGGGTGATATTGAAGCCGAATCTGCAGCGGTGATGGCTTTTCTTATTGCTTTAACAGAGGCAGCGCACAATGTGGTGTTATTGCACATTGTTCGTAGCTTGGCTCCGTTACTCGAACAAAACGTCTTAGAGAATTTAAAGCTGTTGCATCGTCGTAAAGACGTTGTGGAGAAAGTGAGTATACATCGAGCTAACATTGTAGATGCGATTGTTTCAGGGCAGCCAGAACAGGCACGTGAAATGTCACACTCTCATTTAGCTTACATCGAAGAAACATTGCTGGATTTGACGAAGGAAGAGTCGCGCCGCGAACGTTCTCTACGTCGAATTCAACAGGGTAAATAGCCGTAATACTTCGGCTTTTTACGTGTTTAGTAGAATCCAACTAACAAAAAGGATAGATCGCCATGTCTGACATGAAGCATGACGTTGATGCTCTGGAAACTCAAGATTGGTTAGAAGCTCTTGAGTCAGTAGTACGTGAAGAAGGTGTAGAACGTGCACAGTTTTTACTAGAACAAGTTCTAGATAAAGCACGTTTAGATGGTGTTGATATGGCTACAGGCATCAACACAAACTACATCAACACAATTCCAGCAGCACAAGAGCCAGCTTACCCTGGTGACGTAACTCTTGAGCGTCGTATTCGTTCGATTATTCGCTGGAACGCAATCATGATCGTATTGCGTGCTTCTAAGAAAGACCTAGACCTTGGTGGTCACATGGCTTCTTACCAGTCAGCAGCAGCGTTCTACGAAGTATGTTTCAACCACTTCTTCCGTGCTCCAAACGAGACAGACGGTGGCGATCTAGTTTACTACCAAGGTCACATCTCTCCAGGTATCTACTCTCGTGCATTCGTTGAAGGTCGTCTAACTGAAGAACAGCTAGATAACTTCCGTCAAGAAGTTGATGGTAAAGGTATCCCTTCTTACCCGCACCCGAAACTGATGCCTGAGTTCTGGCAGTTCCCGACAGTATCTATGGGTCTTGGCCCTATCTCTGCTATCTACCAAGCGCGCTTCCTTAAGTACCTTGACGGCCGTGGCCTGAAAGAAACTTCAGCGCAACGCGTATACGCGTTCCTAGGTGACGGTGAGATGGATGAGCCAGAATCACGTGGTGCTATCTCTTTCGCTGCGCGTGAGAAGCTAGACAACCTATGTTTCCTAATCAACTGTAACCTACAGCGTCTAGACGGCCCTGTAATGGGTAACGGTAGCATCATCCAAGAACTTGAAGGCCTATTCAAAGGTGCAGGTTGGAACGTTGTTAAAGTTATCTGGGGTAGCAACTGGGATTCTCTACTAGCTAAAGACACTACTGGTAAGCTTCTTCAACTAATGAACGAAACTATCGATGGTGACTACCAAACATTCAAATCTAAAGATGGCGCATACGTACGTGAGCACTTCTTTGGTAAGTACCCAGAAACAGCTGCACTAGTTGCAGACATGACTGATGACGAAATCTTCGCTCTTAAGCGTGGTGGTCACGATTCTTCTAAACTGTTTGCTGCATTCAACAATGCTAAAGAGACAAACGGTAAGCCAACTGTAATCCTAGCTAAGACTGTTAAAGGTTACGGCATGGGTGATGCAGCTGAAGGTAAGAACATTGCACACGGTGTTAAGAAAATGGACATGACTCATGTTCAACACCTACGTGATCGCCTAGGCCTAGAAGACATCCTTTCAGATGAGAAGATCGCTGAACTTCCTTACCTGAAATTGGAAGAAGGTACGCCCGAGTACGAATACATGCACGCTCGTCGTAACGCTCTACACGGTTACACACCTGCACGTCTTCCTAAGTTTACTCAAGAGTTCAAGGTTCCTGAGCTAGACGCATTCGCACCTCTACTAGGTGAACAGAAGCGTGATATCTCTACAACTATGGCTTATGTACGTACGCTAAACATCCTTCTTAAAGATAAGAACATTGGTAAGAACATCGTTCCTATCATCTGTGATGAAGCTCGTACATTCGGTATGGAAGGTCTATTCCGTCAGGTTGGTATCTACAACCCACACGGTCAAGAATACACACCTGAAGATAAAGGCATCGTTTCTTACTACAAAGAAGCAACGTCTGGTCAAGTTCTTCAAGAAGGTATCAACGAACTAGGTTCTATGGCTTCATGGGTTGCTGCTGCAACTTCATACAGCACAAACGATCTACCGATGATCCCGTTCTACATCTACTACTCAATGTTCGGTTTCCAACGTATTGGTGACATGGCATGGCTAGCAGGCGACCAACAAGCTCGTGGCTTCCTACTAGGTGCTACTGCAGGTCGTACAACACTGAACGGTGAAGGTCTACAGCACGAAGATGGTCACTCGCACATCCAAGCGAACACTATCCCTAACTGTATCTCTTACGACCCAACGTTCGCTTACGAGCTAGCGGTAATCATGCAAGACGGTATCCGTCGCATGTACGGTCCTGAGCAAGAGAACGTTTACTACTACCTAACAGTAATGAACGAGAACTACGCAATGCCAGCAATGCCAGAAGGCGCTGAAGAAGGCATCCGTAAAGGTATCTACAAGCTTGAATCTCACGCTGGTGCTAAGGGCAAAGTTCAACTAATGAGCTCTGGTACTATCATGAACGAAGCGCGTAAAGCGGCTGAAATTCTAAGCGAAGAGTACGGCGTAGCATCTGACGTATTCTCAGTAACGTCGTTCAACGAACTAACTCGTGACGGCCAAGCGGTAGAGCGTGACAACATGCTTCACCCAGAAGCTGAAGAGAAAGTACCGTACATCACGACTGTTCTTGGTAAAGAACCTGCAATCGCAGTGACTGACTACATGAAGAACTACGCTGAGCAAGTACGTGCGTACATGCCAACTGAGTCTTACAAAGTACTTGGTACAGATGGTTTCGGCCGTTCTGACAGCCGTGCAAACCTACGTCGTCACTTCGAAGTTAACGCTGGCTACATCGTAGTTGCAGCTCTAACTGAACTGGCTAAACGTGGTGACATCGAGAAGTCTGTAGTTGTGGAAGCAATTGCTAAATTCGATATCGACACTGAAAAAACTAACCCGCAATACGCATAAGACTGGCATTAAGGTAGGTAAATACAATGACAATCGAAATTAATGTACCAGACATCGGTGCTGACGAGGTTGAAGTAACTGAGATTCTTGTAAACGTTGGCGACAAGGTTGAAGAAGAGCAGTCACTGATCACTGTTGAAGGCGACAAAGCTTCAATGGAAGTTCCAGCGTCTCAAGCGGGTATCGTTAAAGAAATCAAAGTAGCAGAAGGCGATTCAGTTTCTACTGGTTCTCTTATCATGATCTTTGAAGAGGCAGGCTCTCCTGCGGAAGGTGCTGCAGCAGCACCGGCTGCTCCAGCAGTTGAAGCGGCGGCACCAGTTGCAGCTGCTCCTGCAGCGGCGGCTGAGCTTAAAGAAGTTCACGTTCCTGACATCGGCGGTGATGAAGTTGAAGTAACTGAAATCATGGTTGCTATCGGTGACGCAGTAGAAGAAGAGCAATCTCTTCTTACTGTTGAAGGTGACAAGGCTTCAATGGAAGTTCCTGCACCATTCGCTGGTATCGTTAAAGAAATCAAGATCGCTTCTGGTGACTCAGTATCGACTGGTTCTCTAGTAATGATTTTCTCTGTAGAAACAGGTGAAGTAGCGGGTTCAGGCGCTCTAGTTGCAGAAGCTCCTGCTCCAGCGGCGGCACCAGCAGCATCAGCTGAAAAAGAAGTAAACGTTCCTGATATCGGTGGTGACGAAGTAGAAGTTACTGAAATCATGGTAGCGGTTGGCGATACAGTAGAAGAAGAGCAATCTCTAATTACTGTTGAAGGCGACAAAGCTTCAATGGAAGTTCCTGCACCATTCGCTGGTACAGTAAAAGAGATCAAGATTGCAGCTGGCGACAAAGTGTCAACTGGCTCTCTAATCATGACTTTCGTCGTGGCCGGCACTCCGGTTGAAGGCGCAGCTCCTGCTCCTGTTGCAGCACCTGCACAAGCAGCAGCTCCAGCGGCGGCACCTGCTCCTAAAGCAGAAGCACCTGCAGCAGCTGGCGACTTCCAAGAGAACGGTGACTACGCGCACGCTTCTCCAGTAGTTCGTCGTCTAGCTCGTGAATTTGGCGTTAACCTTTCTAAGGTTAAAGGTACTGGTCGTAAGAGCCGTATCCTTAAAGAAGACGTTCAGTCTTACGTTAAAGATGCACTTAAGCGTCTTGAGTCTGGTGCAGCTGCATCTGGCAAAGGCGGCGACGGTTCTGCTCTTGGTCTACTACCATGGCCAAAAGTTGACTTCAGCAAGTTCGGCGAAACTGAAGTTCAGAAGCTTTCTAAGATTAAGAAGATCTCTGGTGCTAACCTGCACCGTAACTGGGTAATGATCCCTCACGTTACACAATGGGACAACGCAGACATCACTGAGCTAGAAGCATTCCGTAAAGAACAGAACGCAATCGAAGCGAAGAAAGACACTGGCATGAAGATCACTCCACTTGTGTTCATCATGAAAGCTGTTGCTAAAGCGCTAGAAGCATTCCCAGCGTTTAACTCTTCTCTTTCTGAAGATGGCGAAAGCATCATTCTTAAGAAGTACGTAAACGTGGGTATCGCTGTTGATACACCAAACGGTCTAGTTGTTCCTGTCTTCAAAGACGTGAACAAGAAAGGCATTTACGAGCTATCTGAAGAGCTAATGGCTGTTTCTAAGAAAGCACGTTCTGGTAAGCTAACAGCGGCAGACATGCAAGGCGGTTGTTTCACAATCTCTAGCCTTGGTGGTATTGGCGGCACTGCATTTACTCCAATCGTAAATGCTCCAGAAGTAGGTATCCTAGGTGTATCTAAGTCTGAAATTAAGCCAGTTTGGAATGGTAAAGAGTTCCAACCACGTCTACAGCTTCCACTGTCTCTATCATACGACCACCGTGTGATCGATGGTGCTGAAGGTGCACGCTTCATTACTTTCCTAAACAGCGCACTATCTGACATTCGTCGTCTAGTACTGTAATTGAGAAAGTAATTATTAAGGTGACTTTCGGGTCACCTTAATTCTTTATATAAAGACTATTTTTAGACAACAGTTTCCTGCATTTCTCATAATCTGATGGGGAATTGTTGTCTAGCTCACAGGCTAACTTAAAGCTACTTTCACACTGTTAACATCTCTGTAAAATGTTTCCTGTTTGAAAGCCCAATAATTTTAAGAACATCTACTCAGCCTGTTAGGGATAATGACTACAAGAGGTCACAATGAGCAAAGAAATTAAAGCCCAAGTTGTTGTACTTGGTTCAGGTCCTGCTGGTTACTCAGCGGCATTCCGTTGTGCGGATTTAGGTCTAGAAACAGTACTAGTTGAACGTTACAGCACTCTTGGTGGTGTATGTCTAAACGTTGGTTGTATTCCATCAAAAGCACTTCTTCACGTTTCTAAAGTAATCGAAGAAGCTAAAGCGATGGCAGAGCACGGCGTTGTATTCGGCGAGCCACAAACGGACATCAACAAGATCCGTATCTGGAAAGAAAAAGTAGTTGATCAACTAACTGGCGGTCTTGGCGGTATGGCTAAGATGCGTAACGTTACTGTTGTTAACGGTTTCGGTAAGTTCACTGGTCCTAACAGCATTCTTGTTGAAGGCGAAGGCGAAGCAACAACTGTTAACTTCGACAACGCAATCATTGCTGCGGGTTCTCGCCCAATCAAACTTCCTTTCATCCCACATGAAGACCCACGTATTTGGGATTCTACGGATGCACTAGAACTAAACGAAGTACCTGAAAAACTGCTTATCATGGGCGGCGGTATCATCGGTCTTGAGATGGGTACGGTTTACCACTCTCTAGGTTCTAAAGTTGAAGTTGTAGAGATGTTCGATCAAGTTATCCCTGCTGCGGATAAAGACATCGTTAAAGTTTTCACTAAGCGCATTAAGAACAAGTTCAAGCTAATGCTTGAAACTAAAGTGACTGCTGTTGAAGCAAAAGAAGACGGTATCTACGTTTCAATGGAAGGCAAAAAAGCACCAGCTGAAGCTGAACGCTACGATGCTGTTCTTGTTGCTATCGGTCGTGTTCCAAACGGTGCACTTATCGACGCTGAAAAAGCGGGTATCGAAGTTGATGAGCGTGGTTTCATCAATGTTGATAAGCAAATGCGTACTAACGTTCCTCACATCCACGCGATCGGTGATGTTGTTGGTCAACCAATGCTTGCTCACAAAGGTGTGCATGAAGGTCACGTAGCTGCTGAAGTTATCTCTGGTAAGAAGCACTACTTCGACCCTAAAGTAATCCCATCAATTGCGTACACTGAGCCAGAAGTTGCTTGGGTAGGTAAGACTGAGAAAGAAGCGAAAGCTGAAGGCATCAATTACGAAGTTGCTACTTTCCCTTGGGCTGCTTCTGGTCGTGCAATCGCTTCTGACTGTGCAGACGGCGTGACTAAGATGATCTTCGATAAAGATACTCATCGCGTAATCGGTGGTGCTGTTGTTGGTACTAACGGTGGTGAACTTCTTGGCGAAATCGGCCTAGCGATCGAAATGGGTTGTGATGCAGAAGATATCGCACTTACTATCCACGCTCACCCAACTCTACACGAGTCTGTTGGTCTAGCTGCGGAAGTATTCGAAGGTTCAATCACTGACCTTCCAAACAAAAAAGCAGTGAAAAAGAAGAAGTAATTCTTTCTTAGTCACTCGCTAATGTTTTTAAAAGCCGCTGATTTGTCAGCGGCTTTTTTATGTCTGAAGTAAGGCGCAGGAACGTTTCACTCCGAGATGCGAGTACGCTGCGCTCCGGGATACGAAGAGCGAGTGCTAAAAACAAAAAAGGATTGACGCAATACGCCAATCCCTAAGTTTTTTTCGAAGACCGAATTTCAAATCTATTTATAAATGCACAGCATGTTCAAATAGCTATCCGTTAAGCTTGAAAGCTCTTCTGGCGTTTCTACACGTTTCGCTTGGATGAATAGCGAGTAGCAAATGCCGTGGAATAGATTCGCTAGATGTTTAGGGTCGTGATCGTCACAGACTTCGCCGCGTTCAATCGCTTTGCTAAACATGTTTTGTACTAACATTTGGTTAGTGCGGTTCGTTGTTACGAATAGCGGCCATATTTCATCACGAGTTGAAGCGCTCCATTCGAACCATACATTTAACCAATGGCTATCTTGAGCCACTAACGTCACCATTTCAGTCGCAATATTATGTAGGTTTTGTTTTGCGTGAATATCCAGATCGATATTGTCTGAAAGGAAGTTAGAGAATTGGCGTACAACGTGATTTAGTACTTCATCAACCAGATCTTCACGGGTTGGGAAGTAGTTAAATACCGTTGCGACAGACACCTGAGCGATGTCTGCAATATCAGCGTGTCCACCACGACCGATGCCGCGGCGAGAGAATACCTCAAGAGCGATTTCCATCAATTGAAGTTTTCTTTTTAAAGGTGAAAGCCTAGTTCTAGGTCTCTTAGATATTGAGTCCATTTTATTTTCCTTGCCAACGAAATTTTTATATTAATGATTTTATTATTATTTAAGCCAAGATGAGTGTAATGGTGCATATGCGAATGGTCAATCCTTTCAGCTTGTTTTATAGACAGTTACATCAAACTTGATACATAAAGCGTGATCAGCATTGATGTGAAAGGAGACGAGTATTGGATAAGGCACCAGCGCACATTTCGTGGAGAATCTGACAGTAAATTCGAACCATAAGGTGGTGTGGGTATTTGAGCAGTGCTAGACTTACGCACAAAATTGAGCGACACAACTGACGAAACTGTCAACATTCGTCGCAATCACCAAATAGAATGAGAGCAGTATGAAGCATACAGTTGAAGTCATGATCTCTGAGCAAGAAGTTCAGGATCGAGTGAACGAACTAGGCAAACAGATCACGGAACACTACAACGGTAGTGAAGATCTAGTTTTAGTTGGCTTATTGCGTGGATCTTTTGTCTTTATGGCAGATCTTGCTCGTGCTATCGATTTAACTCACCAAGTTGATTTCATGACCGCGTCTAGCTACGGCAACGGCATGGAAAGCTCACGTGATGTTCGTATTTTGAAAGATCTTGATGATGATATCCAAGGTAAAGACGTTCTACTTGTAGAGGATATTATCGATACAGGTAACACGCTGACTAAAGTAAAAGAGATTCTGAGCCTACGTGGTCCTAAGTCTATCGAAATTTGTACGCTATTAGACAAGCCTTCTCGCCGTGAAGTGACTGTCGATACAAAATGGATTGGTTTTGAGATCCCAGACGAGTTTGTTGTTGGTGTTGGTATCGACTACGCACAAAAATATCGTCACCTACCGTACATCGGTAAGGTAGTACCTCAAGAGTAATCATTACGCTTGTGGTTTAGAAGTCATAAAAAAGGTTCATCGCGG